>NZ_CP031224.1 GCF_008973485.1 Psychrobacillus glaciei | reverse complement strand
AACACCTACCCCCTTCTACTAACGATTTCAACCCACTTCTTAATCCCCTAAATCTATTAAAATGCATTCAAAACATATTGTACATCACATAGGAACTTTGGATTGTGTACTTTTGTTTTGTTCCTCTAATTCAATTTCTTTGATTCTATTCCCCATATCTCTTATTAAGTTTACAACAAGAGCATTTCCCATGCAGAAGTAGCGCATACGTTTCGGCATGCCTTCGGTCCAGTTGTCTTCAAATCCATTTAAACGTTCGCATTCAATTGGTGTTAAATAGCGTTTACGTCCATTTACCTCAACTATATGTGTACTTCGATTAACAGATCCTTCACTGGTTAACATCGTTCGCCCTGGTAAGTTTATATCATCTACCGGTGACATACCACCTTCCGCATAGATGTATTTATGGCCATCCGCTGAAGTTCTTTCAATTTTCTTTGAACCACGTAAGTAAGAAAACTTTTCTACTTCTGCCTCTGTTAAATAGTATTCTTCCTCTATCTCTACTTCCGGCAATAAAATTTTATTTAATGGAACCGGTTGTGGTTCCTTCGCTTCAGGTTGCATCGTTTGAAAAAATCCATCAATCATAATACCGGCTGTATGAAAGTTAAAAGAATACTCCTCAGAAATTTTCACTATGTCCGTCGGTAACTCATCCGGAATATTACGCCCCTTGAATGCTTTATCTTTCACGGGAAATATACGTGCAAAGAAACCGTCTTTAAATAGTAATTCCTCTTTTGTAAGACTCATTTGTTGTTGAGCATAGCCAAGATTCTTTTTGTAAGCAAAGATAAAAACACGTCTTCTGCGTTGAGCATTTCCGTATTCACTTGCATTAATTACACGCCACTCAACGATATAACCTAAATCGCGGAATGTTGCTAGCATAACAGCAAAATCGCGTCCTCGTTGTTTAGCTGGCGACTTGATTAAGCGGTCGACATTTTCAAGCAGTACATAATTTGGGTTACTGTTTTCAAGGATACGTTTTATCTCCCAAAACAAAACGCCTTTTTTACCATGGATACCTTGCTCACCTGATAATGAACGAGCCACAGAGTAGTCTTGGCAGGGAAATCCTCCTACCAAAAAGTTTATATTTAGCTGTTGAAAAAATGAATCTTCAACTTCACTTATATCTGTATTTGAATTACTATTTATACCTTCTTTAAAATGGCTAGCATAGCAATCAAACGCATGCTGTGCTTTTTTTGATGGTTCCCATTGATTAGCCCAAACTGTTTTAAAAAAACTTTTGTCTGCTGTTTCTAACCCTAAACGGAATCCACCTACACCAGCAAACAACTCAACTACATTTAATTGATTACTCATTAAGCGAACACCCTTTCTATGTTTAGTATTATAATCTATCATTTTCAAAAGATCAACAGTTTGAATATTTATTTTGCAATCACCGTTGGAAAAAAATTATAATAATAGTAAAGCTTGAGTTTTTTGTAGAATCGAGGGGACAGGAAAATGAAAGTTTTATCAAGTGATTTAAAACAGCAGCTTTTTAACGAATTTCCTCAAATGTTATCTTCACTCATAATCGTTAGTCCCTATATTAGCTTATGGACTATTGAGCAACTTTTAGAGAAGATACAAAAATATAACGAACCAGTTAAAATAACTGTCATTACAACCTTTGAAAGAAATAATTTTTTAAACGGAGCCAGTAGTCTAGAAGCAATTCAACTACTTGTGAAAAATGATATTCAGGTATATGCCTTAAATAATTTACATACGAAAGCTTATATTTTTAACGATAGTAAATGTATTGTTGGATCGGCCAACTTTACTCGCAATGGATTATTATTTAATCACGAATTATTAATTGTATTAGATCAAGTTCACGACAGTGAACCAATTGTAGAGTACACTCACAAACTACTGGATGATATTCAAAAGAATGGCGATTGGCTCATTACCGAAGATTTAATAAAAATTGAATTGGATGCACTTCAAGAGATTTCTCCAAGGGTGGATGTTGAACAAGTACCAACAAAGTTTATTTGGGGTGCAAACTTAGATACTCAGATTCAATCTCAAAACATAGTTTTATCAATCCCTGCTGGCGATACAATACATTTAATCGAATCTTTTCATATACATGCTCATCCGGTAAAGAAAGGCTACAATTACAAGGAAACCGATTTTATAACTTTTAGAAGAAATAAAGGCGGGATAATGACCAACGTATATAAAATTCATCAAAAATTTGAGTTGGATATGGAAGAATGGCAAGATTCCATTAATACATTACCAATTTCATCTGTTTTAAAAAAGAATTTAAGCAATTATATTTTAAATCGCTGGAAAGGTTTTGGATTTGAGCAAACTCTGACTTATAAATTTTACATCTTAGAAGAGCACACAATTTTAAATAATGAACCAAGACCAGAAATAAATAATACAGGTAATCGGTATTATGATTTAAAGCATTTAATGGACGGAAATCCATACGTTTATACATTGTAAATCACTAAATAGTTTTAGAAATGGAGTTCGTAACATGGAATATAGAATGTATTCACACCGATATGCTGCAGCAATTTTAAACACTGATCGTGAATTCGCAGATATTTGGTTAGAAGTGCAAGAGGTTATACATAGCATTACTGAAGAACAGATTATTAATTCATTTGAAGCCAAAGGATACCGCCGTGGAAAAAGTATCTCAACTACAATTAATGAATTATTAAAAGTAGGATTTATTGCCAGAGGTTGGAGAAGTGAAAGTCCAATCTTCCAAAATCCCGACTATACCGGAGATACATGGAGATTGGATTTTGCAAAAGATAACATTTCGATAGAAGTTGCTTTTAATCACGGTACTGTAATTGCTTGGAATTTGTTAAAACCCGTACTTGCTAGCGAGCTGAACCATGTTCAAAAAGCAATCCAAACAAAATTAGGCATAATCATATGTGTAACAGAGGAAATGAAGGTTGCTGGTGGGTTCGACGGAGCCATTGGTACATACGAGAAGTTTATTGAATATCTGCCACCGCTCAATAATCAACTAAGTGTTCCTTTATTAATAATAGGATTGGAGGCACCGCAAAGCTTTAGTATTACTCATGTGCCTAATCCACAAAAAGCTAATAGTAAAATGGGGATAGTTGAAAGGATTTTAATATAAATTGTAATTATTTCTAATTCATTTTGGAGGTATTATCTTGAAAAATATTACTAACTTTAATAGAGATTTAATTGCCGAACAAGTTTTAGGTCAATATTTAGATAAGTTTTACTATCCTAGACAAGATTTCACTGAATTCGAAAGAATTATTGATCAAAGTCAACAGTATCAAGGAATTGATACCACCGTTGTTACTTCAAATAATGATAAATTATTAATTGATGAAAAAGGCTTAATGAGTATTCCGAAACCTATCTCTACGTTTGCTTTAGAGTTAAGTTATCTTAATCCATCTGGTGCAAGAAATATTGGCTGGCTCTACAACGACTACAAACGTTCTACACATTATCTATTTTGTTGGATAAAACGAGAAGAAGTTCCAGTCCAAAATGTGCAATTAAAAGATATTCATTATGTAACCGCAATGTTAGTTTCAAGAACTCGTTTACAACAACATCTACTGAATACCTATGGAATAGATGCCGCTAGTACCCAAACTAAAGTCAATCAAATTCTGGCAGCTAGTAAACCAGATGATTTAGATAGACTCGAAAATTTAAGTCCAAGTTCTGATTCTCGATACCATTTTTCAAAAGACTTACCTGAACAGCCAATTAATATTGTAATGACACGAGATGAATTAATTCAATCAGGCGCTGTCGATTCATACCATTTGGTTAAAAGAAGTGGATTGTCTGTTATCTGATATCGTATGGTTCATGAAAATAATAAGAAAAGAACACTTCGCAAAAAGTTGTAATTCTGCTTTTGCGAAGTATTTAACATTAGGGGACTAATATCTCAAAAGTATTGTAGGTTAAGTAAACTAGTTGAATACGAATGGACATGACGCATTCATGAAAACGTACAAACTATTAAATTCAGTAGGAGATACATATTCGAGTGAAACTCCTGGATTGCTGGGAGGACACCGAAAACTAAAGATTTATGGTCGTTTAGATTGTTCTTCCGCACTTTCATTTATTCAAAAAGGTCATTATGTGAAATATCGTGTTTTCTTTGCAGATGAAAAAACAGCTATTTCCGCTGGCTATAGACCTTGTGCGAGATGTATGAAAGAAGCCTATCAATTGTGGAAAAGCTCTCATACTATTGTTTAAATTTTTTCGGTATAAAGATTATTATAGTGACTGGGAGAGAAAAACATGGAGTGGATGATTTCAGCTAATAGCAAAATGTATAATTTTATTAGTGCTTTTGATGAACTTAGTCACGTTGATTGGCGACAAAATGCTAACTATCAAGTCGGGGACATTATATATATCTACGCGACAAAACCATATAAACGTGTAATGTTTAAAACAGAAGTAAAACAAGTAAATCTGAGTCCTAATGAGGTAATAGACGATAAAAAATATTGGGTAAATATTGATGAATATGATAAATCACTAGAGGGGAAATACACCCGTTTAAAACTATTAGATTATGTTAATTCTGAAGCATTAACCTTAGAGCGTTTGAGAGAACAAGGATTGAAGTGGGCGCCACAAGGACCTGTGAAAATTCGTGGAGAGCAGTTGTCTCAATACCTAGCTATAAATTTCAATGACTACTACTCAGAAGGATTTTTCAATGATATCGATGAAGATGATATTTATGAAGGACATAAAAGAACGGTAACTGTAAATAAATACGAAAGAAGTTCTATCGCTAGAAAAAATTGCGTTGAAAAGTACGGCTATAATTGTGCAGTTTGTGATATGAATTTTGAAGACGCTTACGGAGACTTAGGGAAAAGCTTTATACATGTACACCATATCGTTCCACTAGAACAAATTGGACGTGAGTATAAAGTCGATTACGAGAAAGATTTAATTCCTGTTTGCCCAAACTGTCATGCCATGCTGCATAGAAAAATTGATGCTAATTATTTAAGTATTGCTGAATTAAAAAAAAAATTTAACAAAAGATAAAAAACACAAAAATAAAAACGCAGAATTCATTTATGGTTTAAAAAACCATCTCTGAATTCTGCGTTTTATAAGTAAATGTACAACAAACAATGGACTATTCACCCACGGTTTGCGAATGGTCGAACCATTCTTTCTATGTTAATAATGTTAATACAAAGCTTAGACCCTGTCAAATCATTTATAAATATCCACAAACAATTTTTGAAGATTTGTAAAAAACGTCATGACATCATTATTTAATTTTGGACAAGGCGGTTTATTATTTATACTGTCCAAAAGGTTTCTTAATGAATCAATTATCGGATCTATTGAAGATGTTGGGCTAACTCTTAAAAGTTTATACAGTTTTAATACAGCTGCAATATCCTTAAAGCGATAGGTAGGTTTAACTGCTAAGTCAATTGCCGCATCTTTTAAATGTGGTTTTAGCAAACTATTAATATAACGATTATTAATACCCTTAGAAGTAAAAGCATCTGAAGGACACGAGGCTAAATTAACTAATAGTGGGCTATTATGAGCGGCAGCATTTCTTATATAACTAGAGCTTACAATTAAACTCTTATATGTATTGACCTTTATATCTGATTGTTGAAAACGTGTAAAATAATAATCGAAAAAATATTGTAGCTCATACATTTGCATGAGTTCAATAAGTTGCCAAATAGCTATATATTTTTGATTATTAATAACTTTAGTATAAATACCGTGGCTTACACTATTTTGACTTTTCCCCCTATCTATTAATAAATCAATTGAAATTGGTCTAGAATGTTTATCATTGTACGATGTAATATAATCACTAACTATTTCATATCCATCTACCTGGTTGTTATAAGATATATCTTTTAAAATTTTAACTTTTAAAAAGTGCTCAATTTCTAATGTCATTTGTAATAGTATGTAACGTAATTCTTTATCTAATTTAGACAGAGAAATCAAATACTGAAAATCTAAATCTATGTATTTGTTTTTTTTATTTCTACTAAAGTTCTTCCTATAGCATGCAAACTTGTAATAGTAGTTACGTTCTTCTAAGTATGGAATAGCGTCGTTTTCACTAATTAATTTGAACTGTACACCATTTTCTTTAAAAACGTCCTTGATTAATTGATTAGCCGTCTTTTTGGCCTTATATGGCAACTGTATAACAGATACTATGAGATTCACCTACAATCATTTGAAGTATTATAAATTAGTATAACCACTTAGAAAGTATTATGGAACTCAATTAAAATTATCATTTCTATAAAAGTCCTATAAATAAAAGTATCATATCTATTTAACCACCGTTTTTTATACAAAATAGAAAGCACCCTCAAATCAACATTCAAGGGTGCTTTTTTTGTTTGTTTTTGTCTAATTACTCGTCTAAAATAGAAAGTGTATAAAACGTATGGATAAATAGACTAAGGAGGAATTTTATCAATGGCAAGATTAATCGGATATGCGAGAGTTAGTACCGATGAACAAAATTTAGACATGCAACAACAGGCTATTGAAAAGTATGCTGCAGAAAAAGGTTTGGATTTCATTATGTACGTCGAAAAGATTTCAACTAGGAAAACAGACAGAAAAGAACTAGAGAACGCTTTGAAGGCAGCAGCTAAAGGTGATGTGTTTGTCGTTTATAAACTAGATCGTCTAGCTCGAAGTACGAAAGAACTGTACCAATTAACTGAACAGCTTAAAGAAAAAGGAGTAGAGTTCGTCAGCATCCACGATAGCTTTGATACTACTACGCCAACTGGGAAGGCAATGTTCGGGATGCTTGCTGTATTTGCTGAATTTGAGCGTGACATTATACAACAACGTACACTAGCAGGCTTAGAAGCTGCACGTAAGCGTGGGAAGACGGGTGGAAGACCAAAAGTAGATAGTAAAACAAAACAACGTGTTATAACGTTATATCGAGCTAATGAGAGTGCAACAGATATTGCGAAAGAATACGGCATTAGTAGAGCAACCGTTTATAACATTATAAATGAGAATAGAAATACATAATAAAAACATTAGTAACTATTAGGTTTTGTTTAAATTACTAATGTGGGACCTAATAGTTACTAATGTGGTATTTTGAAAAAGAGATTAAGATATATTACTATTTTAATCTCTTTTATCAGCTAGGTTTAACTTTTTACCCCAGTCATAAGCTTGATAGTAAACTATCTCTCCACATTCCAAACATTGAACATCACATAGGCGTGGTTCCAAAGAATCCGAATTATGAACTTTAATTACGTCTTGAACACCATTACATTTTGGACAAAGCATATTTAACCCTCCAGCTTAAAGTAAGAAATACCTCACATTTTATTGGTCTTAAGTCTATAAATATATCATTTTTATTTTTGTTAGAATTTTAAATTTTGATAATCTCAAAATATATTTTTAAATTTATATATATAATATTTTTTTAAGTTATTAATTACAATTACTTATATTGTCGTGCTCAAAAACCCTTATATACCAACGTTTGCGAGGTGCTATTGAAAGAATTACCTAACGCTATTGAAAGAATTACCTAACTCTATTAAAAGAATTACCTAATATCTATTGAAAGATTGAGGTTCATATTCTTATAGTATAGTATACTTATTATAAGATGAATGTCACTTAACTTACAATAGTAGGAGGTCAAACATTTGCGTAAAAATACAAAGAAAATAATGATTTCAAATGAATCATCGATAAAGAAAAGTAACGAACTTTCAATGGCAAAGTTAAATGCGGGTTTAACATTAAATCAGGTGCAGCTTTTGGCTTTCGCAATTTACACCACGCAACAAAAAAACGTCACTACATTTCAAAGACGTGATTTCCTAAAAAGGTTTGAATTGGTCCAGTACACGACAACGGAAATCAACGATGATGTTGAAGTAATCTTCAATCTTCACTTTTCGACCTTGGATTTAGAAAAAGACAAGTTTACTTATCAGCATATTTTTCAATCGATTAGCTACGATAAAGGGACGTTTGAATTTAAATGGGCTGACAGTGTTTTACCTCATATACTGTCTTTGAAAAATAATTACGTTGTGACCGATTTGAACATCACCTCACAATTCAAAAGTAGCTTCTCCTGGGCACTTTACGAGTATTTAAAGGCTCACTATGGGTATTGGCATAAAGAGGTGTCTAAAGAAGCCCTATTGCGTTTATTTGGGGTGGATAAAAAGAAAAGTTACGTCGGAAACACAGCGTTGTTTAAAAAGTATGTGTTGGACGTAGCAATAAAGGAAATTGTCAAATTTACTGAGATAGAGGTTTCTTATAAAGAAATCAAAAAAGGCAGATCAATAACAGGCTTTGATCTTATTTGGTCCATAGGTGAATTGACTGGTAGTGCGACTAGAAAACAAATCGATGAGCTTGAAAGAATACTTACGATTATTTCGGATGATGCACTAGAATTCATGGATTTAAAAGAGGATGAAAATAGAAAACGAGCTAGCGAGCTAATTAGAGAAAGTGCGAAATTGAAAATACATACGGAAAAACCTGTATCTATCACAATAGAAAGAGCCGACTTCTTAATTAAAAAAGCTAATGAATACTTAAAAGAACTGCAGTATTTAAAAGAGAATGCAGAGGCAGATAAAGTACCATTCTACAATTGGCTTGAAGAAAGAGAATAACGAATTTCACAGAGGTTAATTATTAATTAAATGGTTAACCTTTTTATTGAGGTTAACCCCAGTAAGATAAATACTTTTGAGTTAACCAGTAAATATAAAGTCTATCAAGACGGCAGCCATCATGAAATTTTTTTCTTCATGTCGGGGCAAAAGCGCCCCGACAACAAGAAAAAACCACGATATGCCGGAGAAAAGCGCTCCAGCATATCGTTATTTCATCATGGCTGCCTATACCAATTACTCAGAAATCCCCTTCTACACAGGGCTCGCCATCATAAAATTTTTTTCTTCATGCCGGAGAAAAAGCACTCCGACAGCAAGAAAAAACCGCGACATGCCGAAGAAAAGCACTTCGACATCTCGCTATTTTGTCATGGCTCGCTATAACAAAAAAATCCTCCTAAATTTAAAATATCCACTCAAACACAGCAAGTTAAAGTTCAAAAGAAAAGGTCAAATGCCATAGTCGCAAGTCGCAGCCACCAGACTATTTTCAGCGTGAGGTGATCGCTGAAAATTGCCCCCCTCCCCCTCAGCCGCCCCCCCAAACCCCCCAGGCAAACTCCCCCACCCCCGGCAGCAAGGACGGGATTTAAGATGGGGGGTGCTCTTTGAGGGGAAGGGGGGCAAATTCAGTCAGACGCTCCGCTTCTTCTGACTGAATTTCCGTCTGGTGGCTGCGACTTGCGAAACTACTCCCATAGTAATCCTTGAAAAAAATATGCAAAAGGCCCAAAGATAAGCTGGCCATCATGCAATTTTTTTCTTCATGCCAGGGAAAGATCACCCTGACATCAAGAAAAAAACGCGACATGCCGAAGAAAAAGCACTTCGTCATCTCGCTATTGCATCATGGCCAGCTTAAACCTTCTTAGTCATAATCCCCTCAGACAATTAAAGTGAGGGGGCATCACGAAATTTTTTTCTTCGTGCCGGGGAAAAACGCCCCGACATCAAGAAAAAACCGCGACTTGCCGAAGAAAAACGTTTCGGCAAATCGCTATTTCGTCATGCCCCCTCTAAACGAAAAATAAAGACATATCAGAAACCACTACTCTCACCGTACCATTTGACAAAAAATAATGATGTGTGATGCTAATCAATCAAAGGCAAGCTAAAGCATGCCAGACAACATGCCGTCTATCACACATCAGTCCGACTAAGCTTGCAACGTATTGGAAACCTGCACCAACACGTTGCAAGCTAAGTCGGATTTTTTGTCAAATGCTACTAAAAATACTCAATATACAAAAATACTAATAACAAATAATAGTTTATAATGTGATTTTATAATAGAGTGAATACTAAGAAACGAGAAAAAGGAAAAGGAGTGAAGATAATGATTACCTTATTAGTTACTATGTGCTTAATTGGTTGGGCATCAGCCGCTATTGTGAATGAAGTGAAACAATAAAAGATAATTTAAATTAAAGATGCGGAAGATTAAAATCTATTAATCTTCCGCATCTTTTTTTATGGTTTAAAATGTAAAATAAATTACTATTTTATAGCACTTATTATTTATTAATATACACTTTTACACAACTTAGTAATACTAGATGACTATTTTTTCAGAATATTGTATACTACAAAAAAGGAGGTGATTCGACATGGCGGCGAGTTTAAATTTTAATCGTTTGGATTTAGTACTAAGTTTTGTTTTTGATGATGGAACCGGAACTGGAAAAATGCAGACTAAGCGTATTACTTTATCGAAGGTTAGAGCTGATATAACTGCTGATGAAATTCTGCAGGTTGCGACAGCTTTTGAAAGCCTATCATCTAATGAGTTTATTGGAGTAGAGAGAGTTCAGCGTGATAGTGTGCTTTAACAGCAAGGAAAATAATAAAAAGAGAGGAGGATAACGATGAGCGAGAAAACTCGGAAGGTTCTACAAATGCAGTTTAATACTGCAGAAAACAAAGATGTTTCAATTCGTTTAACAGACCCAAAGCCCGACTTGACTGCTACAACAGTACAAGCCGCAATGGAGTTATTTAATGATTTAAAAGTTTTTAATTCTATAAGTTTAATGGGACCAGCGCGCTTGAAGGGAGCTAAAACAGTAGAAACGGTTACAAGTGATTTTGGTATTACAGTAGGTTAAAGTTTTTTGCTTAGTGGAGACGGCCATCTTCACTAAGCACCACTAATTTTCTAAGAAAGGATGATATTTATTTGACGGATGAACATTTGAAAATATCAACGCTAGCTCACACTATTTATAAAAAATGTGAATGTTGTAACCGAGTCAAAGATATCTTTTTTAAAATGATGGTCAAAGACGCAAAAACAGGAAACTTACTTGTAGGTGATTTTGATCTTTGTAAAAATTGCGGGCAAAACTTTGGAGACATTTTGAACCTAGAAGTGACTACGGAAAATGTAGTGACTGATTTTAAATTTAATGAATGAGTTGATTCAATACATTGCCGATTACGGATTCGCTGTAATCATTTCGGTATATCTTTTAGTCCGGATGGAAAAGAAAATCGATACTTTATCCAAAAGTATTGATCGTTTGAGTCAAAAAAATAGTAACGATTAGAAAAGTATATTTTTTTTGAATTCCTCAAAATGAATATACGACATATTCATAGTTAAGTGCAAGGGGGGAATAAGGCTGTTATACGCCAAAAAATATTTAGATCACATTTTGCTTGAAGGAAAGACCCTTAACACAGTAACGACATACGGTTTTCATTTGAACGCATTCAATCGGTGGCTTAAATTTGAAAAACAAACTCTTGATGGTATGAAAGCAATGGACCTACTGGGATTTAAAGAGTGGATGTTGAAGAAAGGAAAATCAGAGCGCACGTTTAACGCCGTTATTTCTTGTTTACGTGGCTACTTTGACTTTTTGATTCTGCACGAAGTCGTTAAAACGAATCCAGTTAGTAATCTATTACGAATCAAGGTGAAGTCTTATAAACAGGAAAGGTTAACGGATGAACAGATTCACGAGTTTTATACGTACATCGATCAATTGAAACCAAACATACGAACAGCGTTCTATCTAATGATTGGCAGTGGTGCACGAGTCGGGGAAGTAGCTCATTTAACGAAAGAAGATATAACGATAGAAAAAGAGGGAAGGATTTTCGTAGATATTCAAGATGCAAAATGGGGAAGTGATAGAAAAATCCCTATCGTATTTGAAAAATCCGCACTCATCGTCCACGACTATCTACAAAGTGTAGATACATCGAGTTTGCCAGTTTTTCGTGTAAGCAAACGGACACTACAGACACACGCCACGACTTTCATGCAAAAGACCAATATTCCATTTTCCTGTCATGTCTTACGACACACATTCGCTACTTTATTGCTTGAGAAGTCTGTACCTATCGAGAAAATTCAATATTTACTCGGTCATAAAACACCATCTGCAACTGCTCATTACACGCAATCAGCACATATTAATGTTTTAGATTTAGCACCATCAATATGGCAAGGGGAGAGATGAGAAAATGAATAAAATAGTTCTACTCGGAAGATTGGCAGCGGATCCAGAAATAAAATATGCACCAAATGGGACGGCAGTAGCAAGGTTTACATTAGCAGTATCACGCGAAAATGACCGCGATAAAGCTGACTTTTTCTATTGCACCGCCTTCGGAAAACTGGCTCAGTCATTATCCGATTACTGTCAAAAAGGCAGACAAGTCTTGCTGGATGGTCGTGTTGAGATAAATGTAGTGCCGGATCAACAAACTAACGGCAAAAAAACTTACGTAAATGTTATCGTAAACTCCTGTGAATTTTTAGCAAAACCCCAGCAGCAAGGTGAACTGATTAACTCTTTTAATAGCCAGGAATCTAATAAACAAAACCAACAACCGACAAATAACCGTCAGCAACAATATCAACAAAACATGGATAGTTTTAAGCAAAATGGTCAACCGTATTGAGATTTTAACTAACTGATCGTCAACAAGAAAAAGCGGTACCGGAGCCCTGGCGAGGATAAGGAGCTTTTCCTTGTTGACGGTCTCATACAACTAATCAAGCTCTCGTACTCCCCAAAACATTGTTTTGGGGACACCCGCTGTAGGCGATTCTCTTTTGAACTTCATTAAAAATCGAAAGGATGATACACACGAAAGGAATTGAAATATGGTCAATTTACATTTTGAATCACTTGATCTATTAACTTTAACAACCAGCTTTCAAAAAATGTCTAGATTATTGAAGAGAAAAATTCGGTTTAAATATAAAAGGTATTTATGGGTAGAGTACCAAAAATCGAAGAAAGGAGGCGTGTGAGTGTTAGTAATGCTAGATTATGGCCACGGAGGTTCGGATCCTGGTGCGGTCTATAAAAATCGAAAAGAAGCCAATGATAACCTGATTCTCGGTCAAGCTGTTGCAAAGCTTCTACGAGCTGCAGGTATCCAAGTTGATGAAACGAGAACAACGGATAAGACAATGTCCTTAATAGAACGAAGCAATGCCGAAAAGAAGAAAAAATACGATTATTTTATTTCCTTTCATCGCAACGCTTTTCAACCAGAAAAGGCTGCAGGAGTTGAGACGTTTATTTTCTCCATGGATAACTCAAAATCGAAGGGCTTAGCAACTGCAATACAAAATTCAATAGTACAGTGTGGCTTTGTAGATCGTGGAGTTAAAACGGCGAATTACCACGTATTAGAGAAAACCAATTCCGCTGCACTTTTGTTGGAAGTTGGATTTATAGATAACACCAGCGACAATAAACTGTTTGATTCTAAATTCGATACGATAGCAAAAATGATAGCTGAAGCGATTATTTTAAATTTCGGTATAAAAACACTCGAGTATTGTATCAAGTGTGGTCAAAAAGTATTAAATAATTGATGTTTATGATACAACAACGGACAAATAAAAAAACCACACCCCCCTCTACTAATAGGGGGGTAGACTGGTAAACGTGAAAACGACTGGGGAGGTTAAAAGAGGAATTGGATAATGCTGAAAACATTGCTACGATTGAATCCACGAACAGTCAAGCGAACTTAACGGCACTAATTGACTGGCTAGAGTTCACCGTTCACGATTTAGCTGTAGATACTATCATAAATTTAATACTTAAATTAGATCCTAAAGATTTCATGGAAGTGAAAAAAGGACGTTTCGGCTATCAAAAGCAAAAACTTTGGAACGCTGGCACATTATTTCTTTTGTATAACCTGGAGTCGGGCAATGACAAAATGGGCGTACATATCATACTTACTGGTCAAGCTTGCAGGCAGTATGAAGCTAATAAATCTATAGTAAATATCATAAGTAACAGCAAAAAAACAATGGCAAGGCATAACTTTACTCGTGTGGATATTGCAATCGATGATAAAAAGGATAGTGTAATAAACTTCGATAAGTTCCTTCGCTATAGTGAGGACGGCCATGTATCTAGTTTGTGGTATAAATATTCTCTAATCATGGAACGTCGAATATCAGATACGGAAACTTTGGGTAGGACTTTATATTACGGATCTAAAAAATCCAAAATATTTATGCGAGTTTATGATAAAAAATTGGAACAAATAAAGAAAGCAAAGGCAAATCAACAGAAAAAAGAAGAACTGTTGAAGGTGCAAAACGAATGGACACGAATGGAATTAGTATTTCGCGAAGAAAGAGCCGGTATGGCAGCGGATTATATACTAATGAGCAAGGAAATCGGAATATTAATACGCGGTGTTTTGAATCAATATATTCGCTTTGTTGAACCAAATCCAAATTCAACAAATCAGCAAAAGCGGAGATGGGATACGGCGCCTTGGTGGCAAGATATCATTGAAGATGTCGAGAAAATAAAACTCTCGCAAAAGAAGGCAGATAGAAGAATTGAGGATATGAAGGATTGGGTGAAAAAACAAATATCTCCTACATTAGCAACCATTTTAGAAGCAACAGAGGGCGATATGAGTTGGCTTGTGAATGTCATAGTTGGTGGCAGCAGTCGCTTGAAAAATAAGCATAAACAAGCTATTCACCAGTACATGACAGAACGAAAAAAATGAATTCTTTAAAGTCATAATTAAAATATGAAAAGAGGGAATAGCAATGAAAATGGAACAATTAGAGTTTACTGTATTACCTACCGCACTCTTAAATGACACTGGATTTGATTATCCAATCGATAAGCTTTTAGTCATCTGTTTATTTGCCTATAACGATGAAGGTGAAGGTGAGCCTACTAAAAAAATACTAGCTGATATGACTAGTACGTGCGAAGAAGTAGTACATGATAGCTTAATCCGATTAGTTAATAACGGTATGATTGAACTTCAAGAAGGTAGTAGACTTCTAGACTAGCAATAAATCATTATAAAAAGGATCCCATCAAGATTAATGGACTTATTTTTTTGAAGGAAATTAGTAATTTTATGTTAAAGTAAATCTGAGTATTGTGAAAGCTTTCACTTAAACTAACGCAGCAGGTTAGTTCAACAAGAAATGAAACTCTTTAGGAGAATTAATGTCTAATTTAGAAAAAGGAGGGTATGTTTTTGAGAATAAAACTTTTAATTTATTCAATGGTCGTCTTTTCTACACTATGTATAACTGGTTGTTCTAACAATAGCAGTGAAATAGATAAAGAAGTGAAAGCCAGTGAAAATGAATTTCCCCCATCTATGACAGGTTCGATTAGTGTTAATGATAAAGAGTATGAAATTGTAGTTGGAAATTATAGATGGGAAAGAAAACAAGGTCTAGATACTCAAGTTGTAGAAACCGATGCCGCATCTCCATACCAAATAGCTGAAAATTTTAGTGCCATTATGGTAGAACCGAACACGAACATAAATATTGAGATTGAAGAAAATCCTAGGATATCCCTTTACCTATGGAATGAAAACGGAAGGGAAAAAGAAGTTACGTTAAAAAATAATCAATTATTAGCACCGACTAGTAAAGGTCAGTATATCTATGAGATATTAGCGGAATGGTCAAATGGTGAAGTATCCTACACTTTTGTGGTAGAAGTTTTATAAAAGACCACTATTTCTATTCTTGTTCAACTAAAGGGTGCTTTACTTCAATAAAGATAGTAAATTATTGCATCAAAAAACGCTCATTCGTGAGCGTTTTTACTTGTCATTTATAATGTATTTTCTAGTACCCCGGTAAGTGCTATGAGAAGATTATTTTTTAAATGAAATACATCTTGAGGCGTTATGCTTCCAAAATCCGTGCTTTCCTCGTTGTATATGTTGCGTACAAATAGCAGTTTCCCTGCTAATTGACACGAAATATTGTCTTCGGTTTTCACTTCGAATACGGGGTTATTTTTCTTTTCAAATCCCCTATCGTCCACGAGTATAGCGATATCATCATTATAGTCAATTACATCCAAGCCTTCAGCATTTAATAATTCAACTAGCTTCTCGTATTGTTCATCCAAATTGTTATATTCAATTTCATGAACATCAGCCTCTATTTTAAAAGTTTTAGTATTGAAATTAATCGCATACACGTTCATTGGTAGTAGCCCCTTTGAATGCATTTAGTATTTTTTCAAGAAATCTATTATCGCTATTTCAATAATCTGCGAGACTTTGATGTTATTGTCGTCCGCATATTCTTTTATATTTCCGGATAACTCTTTGCTCATGAAATATGTTTTGTTTGCTCGATCCCTACCACTCAACTTTTTAATTTCCTCGAAGATGCTCACTTTCTCCGTTGTTGCTGCAACTTCACTGTGTTGGCCAATTGAACGAACAGCTTCCAGGTCCTCCATTGTTAAATCCAGAACTTCTAAAATGGCATTCTGCATTTGCTCTTTGTTGCTAAAATCAATTACATTAGCTCCCACATTAGTTTCTGTTAGTGCTTGAATTTCAACTTTTTTTTGTGGTTTTTGAGCCTCTAATACAACAACTTTTGGTGCTACTGATTCATTTGTTAGCTTTGCTATTTTCGCTTGTTTATGAAGTTCCTTTGCCAGTGGCAATAGGTTTTCAATTGTTATATTTGTATTTGCACCATCTTCAGCAACATATTTCTGTTTTTCGCGTGTGTATCCTGCTGCCTTGAATAAAAAAGGTAAAACATCTTTATGAATTTTAGAAAGTGCATACAAATCTTTTTGCGTTCCTCCACTGTTCATTTCATCAACCAATTCTTTAATAGTCATTTCAAATGAAAACTTCACCATCACACACCGCCCTTTATATTAATTTAAAACATTAGTAACTATTCATTAGTGCTAGTTTACATTAAACTACATTAGTTTTCATTAACATTAGTAACTATTAGGTCCCACATTAGTAATTCAACTATTGCTTGAAATGTCGGAAAATTTATATTATAATAAGGTTAACAAACATTAACTAGGTTAACCATTTGATATAACTACATTTATAAGTTAACTGGAAAGGAGAAAATAAAAATGGCGGACAAAACATTTGGCGTAAAAGTTAGTGAAGAAATGTACGAAAAAGCAAAATTAGTTATTGATGAGAGTGGGGTTTCAGCGAAGGACTGGTTCGAGAAAGCTATAGCTCTGTATGAAACGAACTCTATTAAACTAGGGTCCACTGATTATACGCAAGATTTAACAGAGCTCGAAAGTCACACAACGCGCATTTATGAACTAATCGTAAATATGATGAAGCGATCGGTTTACCTAAAAGAAGATGCAGTAAAGGAAATTGCTACTAAACTAGAAAGTAAAGAAGCAATTATTACAGACTTCCAACAAAAGAATGCTGCTTTAAAAGAGCAAGTAATACAGAAACATGAGGAAACGGTTGCTCTTCAAGAACAATTAAAACAACTAAACGAAAGTTTTGAAACGAATCAAACGATGCTTGAAAATAACCAGGCTCTAATTATCGAATACAAAGAAAAGAATGATGTGTTAAATGGATTGGTTGCGCAATACAAAGGATATGGTGATGAAAACGAAGCGTTAAAAGTTGAACTAAGCGAGGTTCAATCTACATTAACCGTAAGAGCTGTTACCGCAGAACAACAAGCAAATGAATTTGCTAAAAATTTAGAGGACGCAATAGCAGATGCACAAAAAGCACAGACTCAATATAAAGAAAACCTTCAAATGTCGATTGAAAAGAAAGATATAGAACGCGAGAAAGCATTGCTGGATCTCGAACGTCAGCAGCAAGAGAAACTTGCGAAACAAAACGTTACTCACAACGAAGAAATTCGTTCACTCTACGATGAAGTTGCAGAGCTACGTAAAGTGAATGAGCAAAATCGTGAAAAACATCAGGCTGAGATCGATGCATTAAAGAAGCAAAAAGATAAATAAAAATAAAAGCCGACTTCCTCTAAACTGAGGTAAGCCGGCTTTTATTGGTACATTAAGTTACATTAGTTTGCATTCGCATTATGTTTTATTCATTTGTATTAGTGATGTTTCATGTTAATTAAAAGATAATGGAGTGAAGAAAAAATTCCAAGAACACATAAAAAAACCCTGGTATCTTTAAGATACCAGGGTTTAGGTTATGACGACCGGAAAACCAATCCTCAATTTATTTACATTTTACACTAAGCAATCGGCATACCAATTCCTACGTATTTTCTATAATAACTCTAATTGAATATCTAAGTCAAGAAAATAAAGAGGGGATTGTGACAATCGGAAAACCAATTCTCCCCCTCCGACTAGGTATACCTAATAGTAGTATTATGAATATGACAGCTTTTTTATACATGTCAAATTTAATTACTATGAAGGAGTGTCACTCCATACCTTTTTCTTTTTCAAAACTGGAACCATTTTAAATCCCCAATTTCTAATATCTGTTGGATCAGATGATGGAGAGAATATCTTACTCTTAATTACACTAAATATTTTATTGTCTCTTGGATATCTAAAACATTTAGGAGCTAACTCAATTTTCCCTTGTCTTACTCGATGAATAGGATTACACACCATATCAGCAATTTCTAAACCATATTGATATTTTCCCGTTCCTTTTTCAGCAACTATAAATCCTGCAATTTTATCCTTATACTTTTCACAATCGACATGAATAGTTCCATTACTATACACATCAAAAAACGCCTTTTGCACAGTTAAATTTTTTTTGTCATCTCTTGCTTCAATAACTATGCGTGCTGATTCAGCATCTACTTTTTCAATAAACAAATAAAACGCTTCAAGAATATGTGTAAAAGCAATTATATAAGGGTTTTTAGAAGGACTAAAGTAACTATTAAGTTTACCTTTATCTATTGTCACCGAAATAATTTGAAATTCCAAGGAACCTAAAACCTCTGGCATACTTTTAATGAATAGAGCCCTTTCGTCAGCAGTAAATCCTTCAAATTCTTTTTTACCTCGCGAAATATCATTTAAATGAATTGTTAAATTTTTATCATTAAAACATGATAATTTATATAAATCCAATCGTTTCTTCAACTCTGACGACCTCTCATCATCAGAAACTGAATATTTATATTCAAAAATAACCCCAGTCATACCAAACGTACCTTGATCATCTACACTACCAGTTTCATCTATAAACAAGACATACTTCTTTTTATCTCTCAC